>NZ_CP011969.1 GCF_001077535.1 Clostridioides difficile ATCC 9689 = DSM 1296 | reverse complement strand
AAGGCTAATGCTTCAAAGACTCCTAAATTATCTATTCCCATTATATCCTCTCCAATTCTGTAATAGGTATTTCCATATGGCTTGGATATATATTTGCCTTAGAAACCTTAAATACAGCTTCTTCTCCATGATTATAGGTTGTATTTATAGTATCACCTATTTTTATATCTACTTCTGGTCTACAAAATAACTTTCTATTTACAACTATAGATCCAATATCACCATTTACAATGGCTTCTTCTTTTCTAGAAATTGCACATGGGATATTTTCAGCTATAACAACATTACTAAAATCATTAGAACATGTTTCTTCATTCCAGCCTTTTAATTTTCTAATTATAGTCATTTTATCAAGGTATGTCATTTCTAATATATCTGCTTCAGTCATTTAATCACCCCTTAGTACATACTAACAATACAAAATGGGCTTAGAAATTTTTTATCAGTATCAGTTAAAAAAGATGATGAACTGATGCTATTTTCAGCAGTTTGTAATGTTAAAGCATTATATTCTATCTTAGTGTCACCTCTAGTTATAGCTTTTAAGCTTTTTTCTAGATTATCAAGTCCACTATTTTTCTTAAGTTCTTCAAATCTTGAAGATAATATTGATATTACTTTTTCTTCTACAAACCCTTCTAGTGCTATACTTAGTTCCTGCCTAGAACAATATTCTAAAACCATCTCACTTATTTTATTTATATAAAGGATTATTAATTTGTCATATCTATCATTTTCTATTCCTAAAACTAATTTAACATTATCAAGCATTGTACTCATCTAGTAGTTGAATTAATTCCTCTTTAGTTTTAGTTGAATATCCCTTTATATTCTTGCCTTTAGCAATTTCCATAAGCTCTGGTTTAGATAGATTAAATAAATCATTAGAGGTTGATTTAACTTTTTCTTCTTTTTTCTCAATATTCTCTTTAGTCACTTCTTCTGAATATATTTTAAATCCTTTTGAAATCAATTTATCTCTCGAATTTTCATCTTCAACAACTTTAATTATGTTATTTTTTATCAATGCAAACATTTAAAACAACTCCTTATTCTTGTGCAGCTTTAGCTTGTCTCACAGATGCTCTACAAAGTTTTAAATATTCATCCAATATCCACAAATCGTGATATTTTCTATAGTCTATTTGATAAGCATCTGCTGTTTGGTTTTGATCTGGAGTAAATATTCTTGGCTTATCAGTCTTAGATACTGCAATTGGAGCAGATGCTGGAGTTATTAACCAGTTTATATCTAAAGCCTTTGCTCCTTCAGTAAACCCACCCTCTGTTTGTCCAGATGTTTTACCATCTCTAAATACGTATTCTGTTTTCATTCTTTTTGATGGAACTTTTATTATAGGTACATTGTCTATAGACTTTACAATTCTTTTTATATCTCCATCGCCAAATTCAATATCATCAAGTTGAGATGATTGTTCTAATATGCTTGCAATTATGCTAGACATACTAATAATAAGAGGTATATCTCCAGATAAATCTTGTATTGATGCAAGTTGATTTTTCAATTCACTTAATATTGTAGTTACTGTAGCTTCGTATGAATATTTTACACGCTCATCTACTTTAGCTGTTTCAGAAAATATCTTTGAGTATCTATATGCATCTATTTCTGGTATAACATGTTGCTTTTGAAATAATCCCATTACAGAAGATGCATTTATAACGAAGTTACTTTCATTTACATCCATTGAATCTAACATAAAAGTCCTACCTCTATCCATCTCCATTTTCATTGTTTCGTACTCAAGTGTAACTGCGCCTTGCGTATATCCTTTAGATCTGTCATAATCACCTAAGCCATCCATTGTTACTTTTGGTACTTTTACCTCTCTTCCTCCATTATATATAACTTGACCAGCATTTTTCTCCATCCATCCAGTAGTTGAGCCAACTGTTACCTGCATATCTAGTTCTTGTTGAAAAAGTGTTACATATTGTAATACATTAGCCATTTATAAAATCATCCTTTCTTTTTTTATACTAAAGACTATTTAGCCCTTGCTTTATTTGTTTTCTAATTTCTGATAGCGAACCTGCACTATCTTTGCCAGGTGGAACGTATGAACCATCTTTAATTCTTTCATCTACCTTTGACTGCACATATTGCTTCATTGAATTTTCAAATATCTCTATATTTGCATTTGTTTTATCATCATCATCAGATAATAGATATTCAATTAAGTTTGTAGGTATTTTCTTTTCAACTAAAATATCTTTATATTTAGAAACTTTTTCTGCGTACTGCTTTTCTTTTTTTAGTTTGTCTAGGCTTTCTCTTAATTCCCTTATTGCTTTTTGCTCTTCTGTTTCATTTGCTCCAGTTCTTTTTAGAACTTCAGCACTTATAAGTGTCTGCATATCTTTTTTCTTAAAGTTTTCAAGTGCTTCGCTGTGATATTTATTTTTTTCATTATCTATAATAGCTTTAAAGTTTGCATCATTATTAATTAATTCTCTAAACTCTTCTATTGTAAGCTTTTTATCAGATGCAGATTTGAATAAATCTGTTGATTGCAGCAATGAATCTATTTCTGCATCATCTTCTATTTCTTTTAGTAATTCCAACACTTCTTTTTTTAACATGTATAAAGTTCTCCTTTTTGAAAATTTAATTCAAACATTCTATTTTATCCATAACCTTTACTATTTTAGGAAATTGAATTGCAAAGAAGTCAATCATTTCTTCGTTTGTAGCCCAAGAACTACAACTCTTCAATCCACTTTCACTAAGAAATGCATGAATTATTTCATGCCTAGCAACTTCATTTTTATATACACTTAAATCTTTCAATGAACCTTCTTCAGAATTTATTTTCTCTATAACAATTTCCTTAACAGAGTGATCACAATATCCAGCTCTTTCCTTTAATAGCACATCTTCGCTTTCAAGTTTCTCTATCACTAGATATTCTGTTCCTAATATTTCAACTTTCATATTTCACCTCATATTTTTTAGACATAATAAAAACACCTATTAAATTAATTAATACATGTTAAACAGGTATATATTGACATCTACAGTGACAGTGTCTTGGCAAAGAGGGCCTATCTTCATTGACATAAAATATCACTCCATTATGCATAGAACAATCACTACATGTGCGAGAATCTAAATCTGCACAATACATTACTTTTATAATCCCTTGAACCTTGAAAAAATACTCATTTACTTCACTTTGACATCTGGCAACTTCATTTTCTATTAGTCTGCTGGTTTGTCCTGCACCTGTTGAATATTTATCTCTTATTGCTTTTTCTATCTTATTTACAGAAGTTTTTCCATTTAGAAAACTCTTTATTTCTTTTTTTAAGGACTCTTCTATACCTTTTTTATTCTTCCAGAGTCTATCGCTCCAATGTTTTCCATCAACCTTATTATTCACTATCTTATTTATAACTTTATTGTTTATATTACTAACATCTTTTATCTTCAGTATTACTCCTAATAAAATTATCAAATTTGAATATTTATTCTTAGATGAATCAGATAAAATAGTTTCTATATCCTTGACTTCTTCATCATAACTATTAGAATACTCATTTATAATTTTATTAAGTTTTGACCTTAGATTTTTCTTATCTTTATTATTAATATTTAAGTATTCATTAATAATATCGTGTGTTAGCAATATCTTTGCTATTTCTAATAAAAGTTTATCCCTATTTTCTCTTTGATACTTATAAAATGGTTTTGTCCTATTTTCAGCAGATTTATATATATCTTCAGTCAATTTAGTTATAATCTTTTGATTCATCTAATAAAATCTCTCCCTCTGAAACTATTTCCTGTTCTTTTTTAGCTTTTTCTATTTCAGCATGAGGATTATCAATGAAACTTAGTTGAGATAAGCCAGTTTCAGTAGATAATTTATCTCCAAGTTGGCTTAATATATTTGCTACAACTAAATCATCACGTGGTATCTTAGGGGTAAATTTAGCCTTAATATCTTTATAATCATAGTCAAAACCATATTTTTTATTAAGCCAAATGCACAATAATTTGTACCTATTAAATAAAGTATCTGCAATACTATCATTATTTTGGCTACAAATCCATTCTGTACTGATTAATCTTGCTATAACTGCTAGACTTGATGTATTACTTTGCATTTTTTCATTGTGATTTATATGAGATGTAATTTCATACATATTTTCTTTTATTGAAGATAGTGTATTTTGAACAAATGTATCATTCATATCTTTAATAAGCCACTCTATTTTTCCATCTCCATTAACTTGAAGTATTCCAAGTTCTTTCATCCTTGGCAAATCATCTTCTTTAATATTACATCCAGAAAAGGTTAAATAAGCATTTCTAAAATCACTAATTTCATTACTTATATCACTTAAATTAGTTTCATAAGCATCTTGTAACCCTTTTATATCATTAAATATTGTATTTTTTCCTAGTTCTTCACTTCTTTTGCAAATTGATATTGGAACATTTCCATCAAATATATTGTTTACTGTAGGACTTTCAACTTCTTTGAAATTTGAATCAAAATGATATATATATTCTTTGTCATATACATCTACATACGTGTCATCTTCGAAACCTTTGGTAAACTCTCTAATAAAGCATACTATTTCTCCATTTTCATTTTCATAATGACAGCCATCTGTTGGCTTGATTATCTTTACTTGTATTTCATCATCTTTTACATAGTAAAGTTCATAGCAAAGCCCAAATAATAGTGCATACCTCAATAAATCTGAGTCATGTTTTTTACTCCAATGGCAAGTATAGTATTCTAAATCATTTATAATCTTCTCATCACCAGATCTACTTGTATAGGTAATCTTATTTGCAAGAGAATAAGCGACTTCTTCATTAATAAACTTTTTTAAGAAATTAGTGTTTATCTTATTATTAGATCTCTTGGTAACCATTTTATAGTTGCTAATAGCATCCGTTTCACCTTTATAATACTTATACATAGTATCATATTCGGATTTATTAGAGTTCCAATCGTCATATATGTCTTTTATTAAGTCTAAATCTAATTCCATTAACAACACATCCTATCCTGTAGACTCTATAAATTTTAAAACTTTTATTGGAATATCTTGCTTTGAAATATAACTTTTACTCCTTGCTCTATGAGTATATGCAAAATATCCTTTTTCATCTTTTCCTATTCCAACATTGAACTTCTTTCCTTTTTTAGTTAAAGTTTTTTGAACTTCTTCAAACTTTGATCTATTAGCCAATAAATTACCTCCCAACTAAAAACCTAATAATTTTCTATCAAAGATATTTACTGTCTCAGAAACTTTTATGTTGTTAATTCGATTAATAAATTCCGATGATATATCCGGAGCATCATCATGTAGAGAGTATTTTTGTCCTGTAAAATCAAGTATTTGCTGTATAAATTCCTTATCTTCTTCTGCAAAAATCATTTGGCCTTTATTTAAAACAGGTATTAAAGTAGAGATTTTATCATCTTTATTTTTCTTTTGTTGCTCATTAATGATTTCTATATCTCTATAACTAAGAACATTATCATTTTTTATTTTAAACTCTAATTGGTTGGCATCTGCGCCATTAAATGTATTTTTTTCTATATAAATATGTGTTATATCTGAATACACTTTTAATAAATAAATCATATGGTCTATATATTTATCAAAATCAGTTCTAGCATTTATTTTAGCTAGTTCTGCCAATCTTCCATATAGTAAACCATTTTCTGATTCACTTCCAACAAGAAAAGCGCTATAGTCATGTTTCGACCCACCCGCAGATGCTGGATCACATAACAGCATTGTCTTTTTAAAAGTATGCGATTCAATTTCTTCTCTAGTTTCTGTTCTAACAGTTTTAAACCATTTTTCTCCTATAGAATTGACATCATTTTGCACTTCCTGCTTAAAAGATGTTGGATTTTCATAATAACTTAGAGCCATATCTAAACAATCCCAAAAACTTGGCCATAATATAGGGAATTTCATTTCTTTTTCATTTTCCCAGTAAAATTCTTTAGCATCTTCAAGATGATTTGTATTTTTAAAATCAAATAAGATCTCTTTGAACTTAAGCCATAAACCAGAATTAAATAATTCATCTACATTATCAACTAAAACTCCTTTTTCGCATTTAAACTTCCAAGTTGGTAATTTTTTTAGTCTACTATAAAAACATTCTTTGTGTTGTAAGGTTCCTAATGCTATAAAAGTTGTTCCTCTTTTTATAGTTTTACCATTTCTTATGACTGGTTTTTGAGCAGCATATTTTACATCATCAGAAAATCTTTTAAATTTTTTCTCTCTAGCATCTTCTGTTCTAACATTTTCTTCTGACTGATAATCATCAAGTATGATAAGATCTGGACGGTTATTATTGTATTTTCTTCCTCTCATGGGTGATGAAGATGATATAGCTTCAATAAAAGTTTTATTTGTTAGCTCTAGTTGAGTACTATTACAAATGTATTTTCTATCATTATCATTTAAAAGGACACCAAATGCTTTTTTAATATACTCATTTTCAAGTAATGCATTTTTTATATCTTTTACAAATTTCTCTGCTGTAGATCCTATGTCAGAGCAAATCAAAGTATATGTCTTATGTTTATAGCAATGCGACCATACAGTTGTCGCTAAATCTCCAAATGCACTTTTACCTGTCCCTCTTGGATAAATTCTTCCTAATTGCTGTGAACCATCTCCAATTATAGATTCTTGTATATCTTCCCATAGCTCATGATGAACTTTAGCTATAGGAGCAGCAGCATTATCTTCTTTTGGTAAATATGTGTCTTGCATAAAATACATACAGAAAAATTCTAGGTTTATTTTTCCAAGTTGATAAGCGAGACCATTAACTCCCCAAAGATTGTTTGAATTGGCTTTTATAATCTCATTTGCTTCTTTTTCAGCATCTTTTATAGATGCTCCATTTCTTATAAAAGTCTTTGCTAGATAACTAAATATTAATTGTATATTTCTTTCTAGATTATCCACTCGTATTTACTTCCTCTTACTTCTTCTATTTTTTTAGGCTCAGTGAGTAATGCAATTAATAAAATAAACAATGTAAATTTTTCTCTAATAAAATCACCCTCTTTGAAATACATCTCTGGTTTTTAAATTTTGCTAGAAAATTTCTAGAACTCATTTTCCATAAAAAATAATTTTTTCAAAATAGAAGGACACCCCCTATTAATAAAAAAAATAAATATATTAAAGTATTTTGAATTATTTTCTTGCAAGAAATATTTTTTTGATTAGAATTATTAATTATCTTTCAACTATTCCTTAAATATGTATTTTCGGCATAGTTAAAAAGAACCTAGCATTTCCAATAGGTTCACATATCCTATAATAATCCACATCACTTCACTGTATGAAACTTTAATTATTAAGTCTCACTAAATTTTATTAAATTAGCTATAACTAAAGTTAAATACAATATATGATTTAATTATTAAAGTAAATATATATATAATATATGTTTTGCTTTAATTGATTTCAAACATAATTAAAACATATTCTTGCAGGATTTATTTCATATCTAATTACTTCTTGCTTGTTCTTATTCTTATCTTAGCTATAGCTGCTTCTATCTCTGTTGCATCCATACCCATGCCAACACTATTATCCTCTGCTTGTATAACTGTACTTGTAGGAGTTCCATATATACGATTTATAAGATACTGATTGGCTGCCAACATAACCCTCTTATCGCTCTTGTCACTAGCTAATTCCTTGATATTGTTGATATAACTATCTAAATCCTTTAATATCATTAAATTTCCTTGGTTTGTTAGCTCCTGTTTCCGTCTGTCCATTTCTTTCCTAACATGCTCTTTATTCATCCAATTATAGATTGTTTTTCTATTTACTCCAATAATTCTGGCAGTTTCTGTTACTGTAGCACCTGTAATCAATAGAGTTACCATATTGCACTGATCTTCTGTCAACTCTTTACCTTTTTCATAGCTACTATCGATTATTTCAACTTCATTCACATCCAATTAATCACCTCTTTACTCAGCTTCTAAATAAACATTTAAATATCTACATCCCTATAAATCCCTTGAATAAATGACCTTTAATATATATTTTCAGACATTTTAATAAATCTATCCTATTCTTTGGAAATTCTATTATTGAGGCTCTTTACATTCTAATAATGTCCTGTTGTTGAAAAACGTAACATATTAAATTTTAGATAAAATACAAGATATTTTAATTTCTTTTTCTTTTCTTTAACTTATTAGTAAATTTAGTTATTGCTTTTACTTCTTCATCCTTATCTATTCCTATATACCTTCTAGTCATTTCTATTGTCTTATGTCCTAGAATCTTTCTTATAAGTTCTAATGCATAAGTCTTATTTTCTTCTTCATCATAAATATGCCTTGCAAATGTCTTTCTTAAAGAGTGTGTTGCAACATTTTCTTTTATTCCTACCTTTTCTGCTGCTCCTTTTATTATTCTTCCTGCTTGCCTTGTTTGGATAGGCCTATTAAATTTCTTCCTCTTGCCACTTTTAAATAAAAACTCTTCTCCTGGTTTATCTTGAGTATAGTTTTCTATAGCACTCTTTATTACATCAGATAAGAAAACTTCTCTATCATAGTCTCTTTTTTCTTCTATAACTCTAATCCAGTCCTTAGACACTCTTATCTTTTTTCCTTTTTTATCTAACTTTATATCTGTTACATCTGCAACTTTAAGTGCTAATATATCTCCTATTCTAAGTCCAGTACACATTCCAAAGAGGGCTAATAAGTAATTTCTTTCGTTCCATTCCTCTAGAAAATTCAAGAGTCTAAATACATCCTCTATATCTTTTATTGGATTAACTTTTTGTCCACTATGTGCTTCCATTCATTAAAAACACTCCTTATTACCATGATAATTTTTTCTTTGCCTATCTTGCACCAATATTTTTAAGTCTTCAACTACATTAGCAAAAGGATCTGTGATTATAGAGGTTATATCATTTGTACTATATTTTCTTTCTCTTGCATAAGTATTGGTCTTTATTCTAAATCCTAAGTCATTTACAGTTTCAGTTACTTTTACAACATTTTCTAACTGCAAATATAATTTAAAGACAACCAACTCAACGTGATCAGACTCATCAATTATACTTTCCTCTAAAATTTTCAGATATGAGTCTATCTTATTAATATTAGAATCATAATTTTTCTTAATCTTCTTTTTTAGTTTCAAGAGTTTTTCTTGCTTTTTCTTTATAAAATCTAAAGAACATTCTCTTCCATACATGCTATGAGTTTCTCTCATCACACTGTCATAATACTTTAAATTATCTGGTACATATGCAGCACTTGAAATTTCTTCTGTTATATCACGTTTAATCTTCAACACCTCTCTAGACAATAAAAAAGACTTAGAACGTAAATTCCAAGCCATTTTTTATTAAATATATTTTTCTCACAATACAATCTTATCATGATTAAAAGACACAAAACAGACATAAATTGGTCACAAATCGGACATTTTTTAGACACAAAACAGACATAAATCGGTTTAAAATCGTCACAAATCGGACATTTTTATAGCAATCCTTTTATCTTATCTATAATATCAAATCTCATTTGCTTACACTTACTCGCTGAAAAACCAATCATTCTGCCAACATATTCCCAAGATGTCCTGCTACTTGAAAAGTATTTATACTGTACTATCTTTTTTTCTTCTTCACTTAATATTTTCATTGCATTATCTATTTTTTCTATTATCAACTCTTTATGTCTCTTCTCTTTTTCTTTTAAGGCAATTTTCTTTTCTTTTTCTTCAGTCTCTATTTCAATTACACTTTTAATATCATATGTCTTGCTTGTCTTTTCTTTAATTTCAACTCCACTACATCCTCTGTAGTCGTTTTTTATCATCTGCATATCAATGTCTATTTTTTCTATTTCCGCTTTTATTTTTTTATAATTATATAACTTACCTTCTGCACTACTAAACAAATTGTCTTTTTTGCTAGATTGCATTACCTCACACTCCTAATTATGTTATAATGATGTTGTGATGACGGTTTTAGAATTTTGACAAGCAGGAGCGTGAAGTAATGCTCCTTTTTTCTTTTTTGAAATATATCTTATTCTTTAGGCACTAATTGCAACTTGTAATCATCAGAACTATATAATTTATAACCTCTTACCTTCAAGTCTAATTCTAGTTGACTTAAACTTTTATAAGCACCAAATGAACCATATCCATTCTGCATATTTATAATAACATACCCACCTATTGTTTCCTTTAAAGAAAGAATCATATATAACTTATTACCACCATTAATTTCAACAATATCTCCTACTTTTAATTCTCTATTATTTTCAGTTACTTCTATCAACATATTATATTATCTCCTTACTTTAATTAATATTTTTTAGAAACTCTCCCATTTTCATTTCATCAATGTTTTCATTAATTCCTTTCATAGCACTTAAGTTAACCAAAGGCACGCACAAATCCCATAGCTTATTTACATCTAAAAATTGTATTTTTGAATTAAATTCTTTTTCATCAACGCATTTTAATTTATTATTCATATTAATTAATTCATTAATCATTGAATTTTTAATTAAATTAAGTATACCATCTCCTATTTCTTTGAGATCCCATCCTCTTCCATTTAATTTCTTATTATGTATCTCTATACCTTCTGCAATATAATCTTCTAATTCTAAAATTTGAAACATTGTTAAAATAGTTTGGCAAACATCTAATCCTTCTGCAATTATATCTTTGGTCATTCCTGTATCTATAGCCTCTTTAAACTCAGTTACTTCTTCATCAATTTTTGCCAACTGATCCTCTACCTTCCAATTAGGTATACTGCTAATTAATTTCAAATCCATCTTTAATATCTCCCTTCATTCATTTATTGAAGTCCCAACCTTTTTTGAGTATGCTTATTCATGAATATTATTTCATATCTGGCCTTCTTCACTTTCAAGCCACTTTTTTCGACCCTCTAAACATCCTCCTAAGCAATCTTGAAAATCATAAGCACAACTAGTACATCCACTTCCGCCATTTGCAAGAAATTCAGCCATTTCTATTTTGCTCATATTTTTTATCTTTTCATAATTAGTCATCTTCTTATTCAAGTTACTTCTAAATAATCTGTCATAACATTTGTCACATACATCTTTTCCGATACTCATTATATTACCTTCATCATCAATTCTGAATACCTTTATGTTTAGAATTTCTGCTATTGTTTCACCACAAAAATCACACTTTATAACACAACTCATCTTTAATACCCCCTTTTACTTTCTTTAGAACTCATATCTTGATACATACATCCACAATCCTTACATTGCCACACTATTCCAATTAATGTTTCAATCTTAAATATATTACCATTACAAATTGGACACTCATTTTCCCTACCACCAATTATTTTAGTTTTCATTTTACCTCCAATAAACTTAAATCATTTATTATTTACCTAGTATATTAATTTCAGTTTTTAATTTTTTAAGTCTCCTATATATTGACGTTTGGCTAGTTCCAAGCACTTTACTTATTTCTTGTTGAGTATAACCTTTTTCTCTTAGACAAACTATTTTCTGTATATCTTTTATCTCACTTCTTTTTATACAAGATCTAATAACACGAACATTTTCTATATCTACATTTTCATTGCCAGCCAATCTATCTTCTATTCTTATCTCTTCTCCATAATTATCTCTATAAATACACTTTTCAAAACTATCTATATCATTTCTATAATGTTTCTTAACATATCCAGTCGTAAATCTTTTCAAATGTCCTGATATATACGAAAATGCTATTGTAGAAAATTTTCCTTTACTTTCATCAAAGCAACATGTTGTTTTATATAATCCTATATATCCTTCTTGAAATAAATCTTCTTTTAAATATGGATACCTTCTTAAAAAGGATTTGAAATATCTATTTATAATAAAATGTACAAGATTTATATTATCTTCAAATAATTTATTTTTCTCTTCTAAACTTCTCATATAATCACCATCCAATTTAAAATGGAATATCTTCATCATCTAAAACTTGAAAGCCTATTTCTTTTTCTTCATCCTTTGGCTTGTGATCAAGCGCATTAACAATTTTTGTTCTTACTTTTGTGAAAGTTTTTTTCTCTCCATCTTTTTCATATTTTTCTATCCTTATTTGGCCTTGAATTGAAACCATTCTTCCTTTTGTGAGATAATTAGCACAAAATTCTGCTGATCCTCCCATAACTTCAATTGGTATAAAATCAACTTCTCTAGTTCCATCCTTTTTTGCATAACCCCTATCAACTGCCAATGCAAAAGTAGCAACTGGAGTACCATACTCTGGTATATATCTTAATTCTGGATCTCTTGCTAATCTTCCAACTAAAACTACATTATTCATATTGCAATATCTCCTTCATTGTATTTATTTTCTCTATATTCCATTTGTTTTACAATCTCAACTGCTTCATTAAAGGCACAACCTCTTTCAATTTCTTTATTTGCAGACATAATTGCATTAGCAATTTTGTCTGTAAATTCTGCTCTTTCTAAAATGTTCATATGAGAAATACTTTTCATTTAACTCCCTCCTTGTTTTACTAAGAGGACTTATAATAAGTCCTCTTAGATTTTCAATTAAGCAATTATATTTACATTTTTAAAATCTTTTAATTCTTCTTGCAAGTACGCTTTAATATTTAACATTGCTTGATTTTTCCATGCTCCACCATCTGCTTCATATAATCCTGCTGCTGGTCCAGTACTCATTCTGAAAATAAATTCACTTTCTGGTTGCTCTACTTCTTGGAAAGTACGATAAGGAATTAATTTTACTCTGTTTGGAACTATTGCTTCTGATACACTAGCGACACCTGTTTTTATTGTTACAGATTGAGAAACCCCATCATCTCCAACATTTTTTACTGTAGATTCTTGGATATTTCCTGCAATTTTTAAAAGTGTATCTCTATCATTATTTTTTATAAATGCTGATTGTAGCATTATATTAAAAGTGTCTAAATCTAAAGGTCTGTCAAATCTTTTATCTGGAAGTAGTGCTACACATTCAATATAAGTTTCTCTATCTCTATTTTTTCTCAAAGCAGATTTTAAAAGCACTTTTCTTGGAGTTAAGACTTGTATTAATAACAACTCATCTTCTTCATGATCTATGCCACTTTTTATATAATCTACTAAACCACTCAATGTAGTTATTTCTAATTCATTAGCTTTTGGTTCTTTTATTATTTCTAATGCATCTGTTGTGTACTTAAACCCATCTACACATACTGTTTCTCTTTTTCCTAACTTAACTAAATATTCCATTGCATTTCTTATCATTTTTTTATTCTCCTTTTTATTTAAATTTATATTTTATTTACTTTCTTAATCTACTTTGAACTTGCATTTCTAAAATCAATTACACCAGAACTATTTTCTTCTATTTCATCAGTTTCATTACTATCTGAAACATCTATAGACAACTGACCAGCTAGTTGATTTTTAAATTCAGATGCTTCAACTCTTCCTGTCTCTAAATCTTTTCCTATTATAACTTTAGTTGTTGTCGCTTTTGCTTCTACTATAGTTGCTTTGGATTTTATATCTACTTCAGCAAGATCTCTATCTTCATTTGCTTTAAACACTATCTCTAAACTAATTTTTCTTGTTTTTTTAAAATCTGTATTTGGATCTGCAATATTATCTAAAACTTTTTGTAACTCTGTATTAAACTTTTCTTTTAGAACTCCACCTGCAAATTTTTCTAATGCTATCATGTAAAATCACTCCTTTATTTATTTAAAATAATATTTTTCTACGAGGAAATTAATTAATAAACTTTAGCTCTAATTTAATAACACTTTTAAAACTTTTTATAAATTTATATAGCCTTTTTATCCTTACACTACTTTTAAGTTTTTTTGCTAGCATATCTAAACCTGTGTGTACATTGTCAGGAAATTAATTTATATAAACCTTGTAAATGCTATATTTTCAAACTTTTTTTAGTATTGAAATTCAATACTTTTTCAAAATCCGTTTTTCAATATTGAAAAATGATTTTTTTCAATATTGAATTTTTAAATTATTCAATATTGGTTTTTCTTATAAAATCATTACTTAATAAAATTTCCTATTTTTTATACTTTTTTTAAAATACATCTTCTGGAATTTCTACTTGAACATATTGTTTATTTACATCATATTTGTAATCTCTGTTTAACTCCTCACTAGTCGTGTAAAGTCTTTTTCTTCTTTCTGAAAAATTCATTTTAAAACTTATATTCTGTTTTCCTGTTATTCTATTTTTTAAAATTAATAAATAAGTGTCGTCTGTCTCTTCTTCTTCATCAACAACTCTGTAAGTTGATAAAATATAATCTGCATAATTAACAATCTCACTTGCTCCAGACACATCATACATAGTTGGCTTCATGTCACCCATATTTTTACGAGGATGTGCAACTAAAACTATTACTAAGTTATATTTTTTAGCGAGATTTTTTAAGTTGCTTACTATCTGCTCTTGTCTCTCATATTTATCTGCCTTATTGCCAGTTTTTATTGTCATTAGATTGTCAAGAACAAAGAACCTAACCCCTTTTTTTAAATATAAATGCTCTATGGTATTTAGCAGATTTACTTCATCACTTATTGCATCTTCATCATAGAGAAAAAATTTATCTTCTATCCAGTCTGATATAAGCTCAACGGCGTAATCTGGAATATCTGTGTATGTTCCTCCATAGACACTTTTATATTCTTTTATGTGATAATCATTAGCTACAGTTTTTCTAAACCAATCCATAGACATGAAAGAGGGTAATTCTCCAGAATACAAAAATGCTTTTTCTCCATTCGTAATTGCTTGTGCTATAAACTGGTTAACTATAGTTGATTTACCAGATGCAGGTTTACCAGTTAAAATTGTAAGAGTTCCATATCTAAATCCATCTAGCATATTGTTTAGTTTATTAAAACCCGTGTCTATGGACTTGTGTACGCCTTTTTCACGTTTTATTTTTGATGCGTCAATGTAATTATCATTTACACTACTGCTCGTCGTCACAAGTGCTTTTAAATCGTTTATATCTATAATCAATTCATCTATACTTGTATCTGAATTTGAATTATTAATTAATTCATTTGCTAACTCTGAAATTTGTCTTTTAAGTAACTTCTCTTTTATGATTTTTATATAGTGATCTATGTTTGAAGTAGTTATAACTATAGTTGTTAAACTGGTAATGTAACTAACGCCTCCAATATCTACTAATCTATCTATTTTTTCTAATTCATTTTTTAAAAGCAAAAGATCTAGTGGTTTATTTGAGTCAATTATTTTCTTCATGCAAGATAAAATAATTTTATGTGACTCAAAGTAGAAATCATTTTCTTTTAATTCCCTTATTTTGTAACCTATAGAGTCATTTATAAGAAAACTTCCTAGAATGTTTTGCTCTGCTTCTAAAGAGTAATTCATTTAATCACCCCCAGCTTATTATTAAAATGTCACAACTAAAGGAATCACCCTTTCGACGTCATACAATACCCCACAAATACGATCTCTTGGAACATTTTTGTAAACTAAAATATCAATTATGTCGGCAATAAGTTTTGCATAGTATTTTGGAGTTTCAAATCCATAACTTCTATAAGCAAGTTTTTCTTCAACAAATTGCTCGCATTTACTTCTTGTACTTGTTCTAGTTTCACAATCTTTACTTTCAAATATCATTTCTCTTATTTTTGGATCAGTTCTTAATCCTTCAATAAGTCTTTGTATATCTTGATCTGTAAGTTCATGTTTTTTTTCTTTCCACTTAGCATACCTCCTGTCTTTAACTATTTAGTTGCTTCTTTTGATTTGAAACTATTCTACACCATGATAATTTACATGCTATAATTAATTTAAACATACTTCCAATATGTTTAAATTAATTAGAAAGGTGGTGAGAGTATGAGCCAATATCGAGTTATAAGCAAAGAATGTCCTGTAATAAACGAAACCATTTCTCTTACTTGCGAATATTCAGCTCCTCCAGGTACTTTTGGATCTAAGTTAATGTCAACTAGATGTGATGGAAGTCATATTTGCGACTCTTCTTCTAATGAAGAATGTCCTATTCTAAAAAACTTCTTAGATAGTAGCTTTGGGATTTTCATCTGGAAAACAATACTTAAATGCAGTCACTTTTACACCTGTTATTTTGCTTAATTTAGTAAAAGAATGATACATACAAGTAAAATCGCCCTCACATTCTTGCAGGTAATCGCAAACTTCACATGATGTGGGGGCTTCTCTATTCCCTCTAAACACCATCTCCATAATTTCATTTTGCAAATGTCTTGCTATGCAATGTAATTCTTTTTCAGTAAGTTCTAACTTTTCCTCTTTCATGAGCAACCTCCTAATTTATTTAACATTTAATTCTTTATCTGTTTCATTGAGTTTGTAACTAAATTTAATTGACCTGTGTTTTAATTCTACGCCATGATAATTTGCATGTTATAATTAATTTGAGCATATTGGCAGTATGTTCAAATTAATTATAGGGTGGTGATGAATATGTGCAAAATTAAAACCTTAAGAGAAAAATGCTCTCTTATTGACGATAAAGTTGAATTTTCTGGTGAATATAAAACTTTTCCTGGATTCGCTGGATCAAAACTTTTAGAGTGCGAATGTAATAAAAATTACATTTGCAAAATTCAAATAATGACTGCTAATAGCAACTGTCCTCTTTTTAAAAAAGCACGTCAATTACAATACTAAAATTTTAATTTACTAAATTTATTTAGTAAAAATATCTACACCTGTCATTTCACTTAATTTTATAAAAGTGTCTATATGGGTGAAATAGTCCTTGCATTCTTCGAAGTAATCGCAAACTTCACAAGATGTAGGGGCTTCTCTGTTTCCTCTAAATGCTATCTCTAACACTTCATTTTGCAAATGCCTTGCAATGCAGTGCAAATCCTTTTCAGTAAGTTCTACAGTTTTATCTGCCATAAACAATCCTCCTAATTTATACTTAACTAAATATCTGACTTAATCTCGAACTCAATATTAAATTGGGCAAGTTTATTAATCGATTCTTGGAGTTGACAAATTCGCTCATTGACATTTTCTATCAATTCCTCAAATTCCTTAATATCCCTAACACCTAAGAATAACTTCACATTAGAACTATTCAAATAAACAGCCTCTTCTTTTTCATTCATCCTATCTACCTCCTATACTATTTAGTTTTTAAAGTTCTTTAAAGCCACTGAGTGGATTCTTAGCCTTTGTAACTGGTTGCAATATACCTTTGCTAGTATCAGCATTCCCCCAAGTCAACAAAGCTCTGTAATGACTCTTATATCTACTCCCTTTACCATTTACGATATAGTTTTCTAAACTAACAATTTTATCATGTATGTATTTCTTCCCAAACTTGCTTATAAGTTTGTCATATTCATCTTTAGTTAGTTTTACTTTTTCTATATCTAAGTCCAAGAATGATAGATCTAAATAATCAGTTTTAGGTTCATTTTGTGGAGTGGTATTACTTTTTATATAAGTCTTTTTAATATTAGTCTTTTTACTGTGCATCATATTCACTACCTGTTGTGCATGAGGTGCACTAGGGTTGTGCATCATATTCACTACCTGTTGTGCATCATATTCACCACCTAATTTAGCTGTTAAAACAAAATATATGTTGCTTTCTTTTTCATTTGAGTTACTTTTTATTCTATTTTCTTTTTTAATTAACCCTTTATTTTCTAAAATTTTAACTACGCTTTTGGCTTGCCTTTCACTACATCCGCATTTCAAAGCGATCGTTTTATAGCTTGGAAAGCAACAACTTTCATTATCAGAATATCTTGCAAGAACTATATAAATCATTTTTTCATAGATTCCTAAATCTTCTCTATCTACTAGATCATTCTCTAGCCAAAACCACTCTTTTTTTCTTGCATCCTTCAAGAGATCCATCTCATCACCTCCCCTCCGAAATTATTTTTTAAGATAATAACTTAAGTTTATAATCATCAAGTATCAGATCTTCTTTAGTCAAAGTTTTATATGCTATTTCCTCTGTCTCTTTTTCATAATACATGACTAGTATTTCATTCTTTTCTACTTTCGTAATGATGCAATCAACTTTTGTACCAAACCTTATATCTTGTAATTGAACTGCTGTTCCTATTTGATTTTTATTAAAATCTGAAATTTTCAAGCTTACCACTCCCTTTAAGTATTTACTGTTGTTATTTCTGATTCATAATGTCTTTATTTTCTTTTTTGAAATTACTTAATGCGTATGTGCTGGAGATTATGGTTTCTATAGTTCTCCATTCATTTGGTTCGTTTTTTTTTAAATAATCTATCATCAAAGCTGTTTCTACTTTTTCTTTGTTTGAACAAATCATTTTTCACCCTCCTACACTTACTTTGTCGTTCAACTTATTTTAAGTATAACTACTTTGTCGTTAAAAATCAATATCTTTTTTATTTTTATCATGATTTTGTCGTTATAATTATTTTTTTAATGACAAAGTCGTGTTTTTATAGTATAGTAATGACAGAGGAGGATTGTAAAAATGGCAGAAGTTTCAAAAAAATTAAAAGCTAAAGAAATTGGAAAAAGATTAAATGAGTTAAGAACTCTTGAAAGACTTTCGCAGAGAGCGTTTGGGGAAAGAATTTTCTTATCACAAGATCAAATTTCTTTATTGGAAAAAGGAAAAAGAGTTTTGACAGAAAGAAGTATTAACGACATATGCAGAGAATTTGAAGTAAATGAGGAATGGCTAAGAAGTGGAAAAGGTGAAATTTATAAAGATTGTTTAGCTGACTTAGAAATTGATGATGATGTAAAAGAAATAACTAACAAACTTTATGAATTAGAACAAGAAGATAGAGATGCTATCTTGAAAATGATAGAATTATTGCAAAAGAAAAACAAATAGCAATAAAAAGAGGTTTGAAAATTTATCAAACCTCTTTTATTTTCATATAAAATGTTTCTATGCAATCTGTTAAAAAAACATAATCTTTTTTAGAAATTTTTTTCATTTGATGTATAGATATAGCAACTTTTTTCTTATTTTTAGTGCAATTCATTTTTGATTCAAGTTTTAATTCTCCCATAGAATCCCCCATATTTTCAAAATATTCTGATTTATATTTTTACAGTTACATTGCTTCTGAAAAATAACAGACTTCCCCCTTTTATAATTTTTAAATTTTTATCAGATACTAAATTAATGTTTTTTGCTTTTGTATGTCATGCCCTAGATGAGTTTGAAAATTTAATTGTATTCAATATTGAAAATTAAGATTTTTGATTATTTTTAAAAATATTTTACGTACGTAGTTTTATATGTATTTTATATGTATTATTTCGATATATATCTTCTTTATGTTACAATTGTAACACCTAATTTGACATTAGGCAAATGTCAAAATTTACCATTTTTGATTATTTTGTAAAATTTAATTTTACAAAAATAGAATTGTATACAATCAATATACAAAGAGAAAAATTTATACTTATATTTCTTTTTATATTGATAAATTTTGATAATTTTTTATTTTTTTTACTCCTGCTTAAATTTTTTTTAAAGAAAAATTAATTGGTAAAAATTGGTAAAACATTTTTAGACATTTAGTATTGTGTAGTTAACTCTATTGTTATAGTATTTTAGATATACTTTTAGAAGGTGGTGTACTTTATGAAGATAAAAAAGATTCCAGAAAGTGAATTGTTGGTTATGATGTTTATTTGGGACAGCGAAGATAAGGAAGTTGCATCTACTGAAATTTTGAAGACACTAGGCGAAAAGTACGAATGGAAAAAATCAACTATGTTAACTTTCTTGAGGAGATTAGTTGGTAGAGGATTTTTAGAGGTTGTTAAGAAAGATAGATTTACATATTATAAAGCATTAATAGAAAAAGAAGAATATTTAAAAGTTGAGACTAAAAGTTTCTTTAGTTTCTTTCACAAAAATTCTTTTGAAAGTTTTATAAGTGCTCTGCATGATGATGAAGAAGTGTCTGAAAATAAATTAAAAAGTTTAGAAAAGTTTATTGAGGATTGGGAAGAAGATAAATAGAGAGCCAATATAATTTTATTTGGTTCTCTATCTATATATTTGACCTTCTATTTCCATTTTTAAGCAAATTTGTATCTTTTTAGGTAAATAACATCAAGTTTGTAATTAAAACACGTCAGACAAGCCTTTAAATGCTTTTAAGCTATATTTAATAAACTTTATTTTTATCAATTTCCTTTTTCCACTCATCAAAATTACAAATCCGATAAACTTTTCTTATTTTTGGAACTTCTCTAAGTTTTTCTTTGTCATATTCATATACATTTACTTTTTTTGTTTCAATGTATTTATTTTCTTCTAAAGTTTTAACAGAAGAAGTTATGATATCTAAATTATTTTTACTTTTAGAACTTAGTCCTATATTTTCTGCTATAAAACTATTAGTTGCAGGTTTAAAATTAGTTTCTGTAGTGATTGTTTTAAGTAAAAAATATACTTTTATTGTATTTGATTTAAATTTATTGACCATTTTTTTAAGCATTTCATAATTTATCAATGCAAATTTGTTTAAATCAATATTATTTTCTGACGGTAAACAATATACAATTCCATTTAGGGTATTTTCTATTTTTAGAATTTTAAAATCTAACTTCTCTAGTTTTTTTATATTTCTTTGGATTGTTGCTTTATTTACATTCAGTTCATTTGCTATTTCTTGAATATCAAGTTTATTCTTATACAAAATTCTATTTTTATGGGTATTAAAAATGTCACTATTTTCAGCACTCTTTATTAATAGTGCTCCATATTCTTTTATATAATATTGCTTATCTTTTAAACAATATGTTGCTATTGGTAAGTAAATTTCTTTCTGAATTTGTTTTCTGTTTTCAAGCATAAAAAATTCTTCATCTCCAATCTTTTATAAGAAATTATTTTTAGTAAGTGTTTAAAGTATACTAGAAAAATAAATACTAAAGTTTTTTAATATAAAAAAAGAATAGTTCAGAACATCTTTTCTAGTCTTTAATAGTTTTTAAAACAGTTTTTAAAGTCTTTAATAGTTTTTAGACAAGCTATAATAATTGGTATATCTAGGTTTCAGAGATGAAAGGTCATCATTTTAAGGGTCAAAGGTCATCATTTTAAGGGTCAAAGGTCATCATTTTAAGGGTCGAAAGGTCATCATTTTAAGGGTCAAAGGTCATCATTTTAAGGGTCAAAGGTCATCATTTTAAGGGTCAAAGGTGAGCGTCTTTCAAAAATAGTTGACCTTTTTATAAATTAGGTATTATAATTTATATGAGGTGATAGATTTTGGAAAAAAAAGAAATTTTAATGCAACCAAATAATTTAATAAAAAGTAAATATGATTTTACAAATGTGGAAAATAAATTATTTTACAAAATACTTTTTAATGCTCAGAAACAGCAAAATTCATCTTATGTTACAACTATATCAAAAGAAGAACTAAAAGTATTTATGAAAAACAATAATGATTATGAGCATAAAAATATAAAAGAAATTTTGAACATGTTTCAACAAAGTGTTTTGGAATTTGACTATATAGAAGAGACAACTGGCAAGTTAAAAACTTTTGGAAGTGGTTTAATTAATACATATGAATTGGATCATACAGACCAAATTTATACAATTATGATGCATGAAGTTCTATACAATCATATAACTGATTTTGTAAAAATGCAGAAAAAGAAAAATGGATATACAGCTATTAATTTATCAGTGTTATTTAATTTTAGAGGTGCATATACTCAGAGGTTATACACTTTATTTAGACTATGGAGCAGAGAAAATAAGGAAGTGGAGATAAAATATAAGTTAGATGAATTAAGATTTTATTTGAAATTAAAAGATAATGTATATCCAGAGTATAAATATTTTAAACAAAATGTTCTAAAAAGAGCAATGAATGAAATAAATAAAAAAGGCAACATGGTTGTTTCAATAAAAGAAGAAAAAAGAAAAAATAGAAAAATAGATGAAATAATTTTTTCTGTGATAGATTATGAACCTAGAAAATATTTTGATAAAGATATATTGGTTGAAGATTATATACCTAAAAAGAAGCAGGACAATGAAGTGTCTTTTAGTTTTTATATACCAAATGAAAATATTTTTACAACAGGGACGATTAAACTATTTAAAGAAGATTTTAAAGAGTTTGATTTTAAGAAAGATGTTTATCTGAATGCTTTTAATAAGTCTATTGCTATAGCATTTGAAAGAGATAATACTGATATTATAAATACAAAGAATTATGATTTTTTTAAATCAACACTTTCAAATAAAATAAGTGAAGTTATAATTCATCAAAAAGATGATTTAAAGTTTAAAGAAGAATTAGATAAATATTGGGATGATGAAGATGTTAAAAAAGAAGAAAGAGAAGTTGATTATAGCAAAGATCCTGTCAGACTTGAAACTGTTAGGAGAAATTTATTTGATCAAGGTCTAGTAAATGAAGAAGGATATTACTATAAATAAAAATTGGAGAAAATAAAAAATGTATTATGTTTATAAATATATTGATCCAGCTACAGAAGAATGTTTATACGTTGGAAAAACAGAAGATATATATGCAAGGCATTCATCTCATTTGAGTAATAAAGAAGAAGATTGGTGTACTAAAGAATTAATATTAAAATATATTGAACTTCCACGTAGATATAATATGGATTTTTTTGAAGTTTATTTAATAAATGAACTAAATCCAATATTTAATAAACTAAGTAAAGGTGATATGGATACTGAACACATCTTTTTTGATTACAAGGAAGAAGATTGGAGTACATATTCAGAAGAAGATTTTAAGGAAAAGACAAAGGGAAAAAGAAGATTCAGAGAAAGAAAGATAGATATGAAATATGAAGTAAGTAAAAAATCTATTAATTTTTTAAAGAGAATTGAAAAGTTAGATGCCAAGGTTGAAATGTTATATGAAAATAATGTTTTAAGTGTGCTATATAACTTTGAAAATATGGATATAGAATTTTGTGAGAATGAATTAGATATTAATTTGATATCATATGATTTTGAAACATTAGAAAGATTTGGAAGTTGTTCTTTGATTTCAGTTTATCCCAGATGGAAAGAATATACAGCAACAAATAAAAAAATACTTATAAATATAACATTAGAGATTAGGATTGGATCTTTGGCTAATTTAATGGAATTAATGCCAACATTTGAATATAAAATTACTGAGATTTTCCAACAAATAGAGGATATTTTTCACATACTAGAAGTTGGATATACATGGCAAGAATTATTTGAAATATATAAGGGCTGTAAATATGACAATTAAGAATTGGAGAAAATAAAAAATGTATTATGTTTATAAATATATTAATCAAGATACGGAAGAATGTTTATACGTTGGGAAAACAGAGAATATCTGTGATAGACACGCTAGTCATTTAAGTAATAAAAAAGAAAATTGGTGTAATAAGAATTTAAGACTTGAGTATATGGAATTAGATAATAAATATACTATGGATTTTTATGAGATTTACTTAATAAATAAACTAGAGCCTAAATTTAATATTACTGGAAAAGGAGAAATGGATATCGCTAAAACATCATTTTCCTATAATGGTCAGTGGGTAATTTATTTAGAAAGAGACTTAATGTCGAGTTTGGCATCAAAGAGATATGGAATAAATTATGAAGTGAATGCTAAGATGTTAGGCATAATGAGAAAATTAAAGAAGATAAGCAGCAATGAAGAAATATTTATTGGAAATGAAAATATAAGAATAAAATATTACTTTGAAACAGTACTAGAAGGAATTAATTTAGAACCATGCATATTGAGTGTAGCATATAAGACACTAAAAGAAAGTACAGTTGGAACAGTAATCTCAGTAAAACGTGAATATTTATCAGAAAATGTATGTTTAATCATTGATAGTATTTTTCTAAATGAAATAATGAAAGATCCTTTAATGTCTAAATCAGATATTAAAGATTTAAATAGCCAAGTCAATGATATTCTTAAAATAATAGGGGTTGATTGTGAGTGGAACAAGCTTTCTGATTATTGTAGTGCAAACTCTTAACTGATATTACAAAATATGGTATAATTAAATTTAGCAAGAAGAGCGTAATATACAATCTATAGAGTGGAGTTCATGTACAAAAGATTATCCTCCCAACGATTCGAGGGGAGGTGAGTTACATGGATAACTTTTTGTTTAATGTTTTAGCTAGTTTAACAGCTAGTGTGGTAGTTTACTTAATCAGTGAACTATTCAAAAAAGCAAAAAGCCACTCTCGTGCAAAGAGTGACTTACAGGTTGAATTTAAATTTATATTTAAATTCAAAAAATAAACTACGTTTATTATGAACTCCACTCTACGCCTAAATAGATTGTAGTTCTTCTTGCTTTTATTATATCACAAAATCTTTAAAATGATACAATTTTATATCATTTCTTATTATTAAGAAATAGAAAAACACTTTAATTGATTAAAGAATAATTTTATATAATCTTGTAAAAATATAAAAAGAACACTTAATATATTAGCTTGAAAAATATTAAGTGTTCTTTTTTTCTATTCTATTTAAATAAAATAGAATAGAAAAAATGATTGAAAATATTATTCTATCGTGATAGAATGAAAAAAACAGAATATTCTACCGTGATAGAATATTCTGTTTTGAAGAAGAAGTAAATATTATTTGAAGGTTAAAAATATAAGAACAATGGAGGGAATTATGGAAGTAAACCTACATACAGGAAAAGATGAATTTTTTAAGAACCATGAAGTAGCAAAAAACTATATAGGTGGATTATATAAACTTATTGATGTTTACAAATTCTCAATGGAATCAGTTTCCGTTTTAACTAGAATAGATTTAGATAAGTTAAATAATTTCTATGCTGGAGAAGCTAGTTTAAACTATGATGAATTGTGCTTAATAGAAAGTGTAATTATAACTCCTTTGGTAGGAGCATTTGAAACTGCTGAGCATAATTACAATATGATTATTAAGGCACGTAAAGAAAGGAAACTGTAATTGAGAATAATATAAAAAAATAGGGGGAAAACAAATGAAAAAAACAATTGCTTTATTACTAACGCTTTGCGCAGTAATGATTCCATTTACAGCTTTTGCTGATGGAAATGATTATGAAGGTACTGGAAACTCACAAACAGTTGAATTAATTGGACAACCAAACTCAGATTCGCCTTCAACTAAATCTATTGTCGTTCCAGGTGGTACTGCTAATTTAACAGCAATGAGTGGAGGGCAGTTATCTTGGAGAGTAACATCTACGCTTGGAAATATTTTAGGATTTGAAGGAGAAATAAATGTATATAAGGCTGGCAAAATTGTATCATCTCAACTTGTAGGCTTTAGATTAGCTGGAACTACTAAAACTGGTGTAGTAAGTTTCAAAGGGCTAAAAAAGGGTTCATATATTGCTAAATTTAAAGGAAAAGGTGTGTGTACAGGAGGTATTATATTATTCTCTAGTCCAGCTGAAGCTTCTTTTACAATTAGATAATTATAAAAAGTAGAAAAGAGTGTTTAGAAATATATGAAACACTCTTTTTTTTATGCAAAATTATAAAAAGTGTGTTTTTAATTATATACAAAATGATAAATTTTATAAAAAATTATAAAATATTATAAAAAATATCTTATAAATCTATTGAATTACTATGTGAAATTTGGTAAAATATATGTAAATATTAATAAATTTTATAATATTTTACAAAAAAGGAAGTGGTTGAATGAGTAGGATAGTTCTAACATTTAAAAACAATGATAAAGAAAAAGCAATTGAAAAGTTTTTAGATGAGAAATTATCAGCTACAGCTTATTTAAAAGAACTCGTTTGGGAAAAAATGAATGAAAAAAAGGATAATGCTGTAGTTGAACAGAAAAAAGAAATAGAAGATCCAGCTAACAATTTTGATTTTGGAAGTTTAGAATAAAAGGGGGAAATAACATAAATGAGTAAATTAGGTATAGATATTGGAAATTATGCAGTTAAAACAAGTACAGATGATATTTTTGAAAGTAAAGTTACAGAGGTAAAAAACTTTGGTTCAGATTCAGATAGCATTAAAATAGGTAATAAAACATATTATTTAGGCGAAGGTGACGAGGAAATAAATATAGTTAAATATGAGAAAGAAAACTTCTTACCGCTTTTACTTGGGGCTATATGCAGAAATACAGATGATGAAGTTATTGATCTAGCATTAGGTCTACCAGTGAAGCAATTTGGAGGATTAAGAAAAGATTTGATTGAAAAATTACAAGGAAAAGAATATCATGTTGAATTTGAAAAAGGAAATGAAACTACTAAAAGAGATATAACAATAAGATCTGTTCAAGTGTTTCCAGAGGGAGTTACAGGATACTTATATTATGCAAAAGACATAGTTGACCAAATTGCAGGAAGAGATGTTGTTTTAGTTGATATTGGTGGAAAGACAACAGATATTGCGCTTGTACAAGGGAATAAAGCGACTGATCCATATTCTGTAAATGTTGGAACGATAAATATATATGATGCAATAAAAAAATCTCTTGAAATGGATGAAAGATTTCTGGGTAAAGTTGAGATAAAAAGAGAAAAAATACAAGACTACATAGACAAAGGGTTTTACCTAAATGGTGAAAAACAAGATATAAAGAAAAATATAGATGCGTCTGTTGGATTATTTAAACAAATATATAATGAATTGAAATTAAATTACCCAATATCAACTTCTGCTGTTGTCGTTATGGGTGGAGGTGCTAAATTGTTAGGTGAAGCATTTAAAAAGAATATACCTGGCATAATAGTCATGAGTGATGTAGATAAACATGTTTTTGCAAATGCAAAAGGATACAAAAAAATGATGAAATAAAAAAGGATTTAGTTTATAGTATGTATAATAGATTACAAATATATGATATTTGTAATCTATTATTTTTTGAGGAGGTTTTATATGACTTGGAGTGATTTGAAAGAAAAAAATATTAATGAAGTTGTTGATTGTATTAATAATAAATTAAGTGAATTTGAAAGTCTTAAAAAAGTTGGAGATGAATTAGGGGCAAATGAAAGTACTATAAGGAAGTGGCTTAATAAGAAAGGATATAAAAGAGTTGGAAACAGGTTTTTAGAAGATAATAAAAGTTATGATGACAAATATCAGATAGATAGCATTAACAGTAAGATTGATGATGATATCAAATATTTATCTAATGAAATTGATAATATAAAAAGTGTGATAGAATGGTTTAAAACTAAAGATGATAAATGTCATATAGATAGCATTAAAGAAAATGATATATCTATAGATCTTCCAGATCAGTCTATAAAAAGAACTACAATTAGGGTAAATAATACAGTGTGGGAAATGTTTAATAAATTTGCAGATGAGAATAAACATTATGATAAACATGATTTGCTAAGTCAATTATTGCTTGAAAGTCTATTAAAATATGTGAAGAGCAGATGAAGTGAGATATTTAATCTTCTTCATCTAGATTTTTAAATTTATGCACAGTGGACATTAATCGTATAAAATATCCATCTAAATAATCTGGCTCTAAATCATTTATTTTATATTTGAAATATTCTTTTTCTGTAACTATAGGTATGTAATATATGTGGAAAATTTTAATTCTCTTAAGTAGAACTCTTTTTTTAACAAGTCTTTTAAGTAGAATTTTTGTCGTAGATTTCTGCCACTTGTGTTTTTCATTGCAAATGCGAATAATTTCTTTCCTTGATATTCTTGAATTTCTTTTCCAAAAGATTTTCATTACAATTAATTCGCCACGTTTTAAGCTTTGTATTAACATGATGCACTCCTTGTAAATGTTTATAATATAGTAGCATTTTTTTATTTAAGATAGTACAGGTAAGTTATTCCAGAAAAAAAGCAACGCTAGAATGTTTCAAAACTAAATATGATAAATATCATATAAATGTCATTAAAAAATGATTTATTTTTATTGTGATAAGTTAAATAAAAAGAATTAGAAGATAATAAAATTTTCTAGTCTTTTTATTTATTTAATCTTAGATTTAACAGATGCGTAATTGCAACGTATAAGATTATTAAAAGAAATAGAAAAATAAAGAAAGCAAAAGATGATAGTTTTTTTATCTATTATCCTTTGCTTTCTCTAATATTAGGATTTTACTATGTTTTTGTCAATTGCATTGTTTCTGTATGCTCTTTCAATTCTATTTTTACCTTGAAGAAAATAATCGCTATCTAATTCTATTCCAACAAACTTTCTATTTATATTTGCACAAGCTATTCCTACACTGCCAGAACCAAAACAATTATCCAAAACAAGTTCATTTTCGTTTGTATAAGTTTTTATAAGATATTCTAAAAGATCTACTGGCTTTTGAGTTGGATGGATGCAATTTGTTTCTTTATTAAAATACAATGTATTATTAGGATAATTTGTATATTCTTGAACATATTCTTTTGATAAAGTATGATGTCTATATATTCCATCTTTATTTTTATTTTTCTTTTTACATGTAATAGGTTTATCTAATTTTTCTAAGTTTTGAGGATTGTATAAAGGAGCTTTTTTATAGAATACATTAATATCTTCTACTTTTCGAAGTGGCTGGTATTTAGAAAATGCGAATCCTGTAGATTTATTTTAATCCAGTACCAACTGTATTTATAGTTTTTAATATTTGAATTTATCAAACTAGTAGTAAATGGTTGTGCTGAAAATAGTACTATAGCTCCACCATCTTTTATAATTCTATTATATTGATTCCAGATTGATTTGAAAGGTATTATTGTGTCCCATTTACAATTAGTTGTGCCATAAGGAAGATCGCATAGAATTAAATCTATTGATTTATCTTCTATTAGATCCATTATTTCTAAACAGTTTCCATTGTATAGTTTATATTTTTCTATGTTAAGCATGTTGCAAGTCCTCCTAAGTTGAATAAATTTTATATTGATTGGATATTACAACAAGTTATTATTTGATAAAATCTAATGCTTTGTAAAGTGTATCAAATCTATCATTACCTTTTATCATTGTGTAATGCTCTTTAGTAATAGAACCTATCTTCTCACATGCTCCACCGCCTACAACATAAAGATTTTGCGTCTGACCTGGTACGTAATCTTTTATATCACATATCAGTATTTTCCCATCATTATAACCCCAACCAACTACAGTTGCAGGGATTTTGTCAACTTCTCCATCATAAACTATTGTATGTTTGTACATCTGTTTAACTCCCTCATTATTTATATTTTTATTTAATATACCTTCTACAATTAACTTAGCAATCCCTTCATGACCTAGTTTCTTAGCTTTCTCATAATCTTCTTTATTATCACAAAAGAAACTTTCAATTAATACTGCTGTAGGCTTTGAACTATTTAAGATATATAAACTTTTATCTAATTTAGCACCTCTATTACCTACTTCTTTATCTCCTTTTTTTCTTATGAAAGGTTTAGACAGTTTATCTACTACCCTCTGCGCATATTCCTTCCCTTTTTCACTATAGTAAAATACTTCTGTTCCAAAAGCTCCTACACCACTTGAATTTAAATGCAACTCTATAAGTAAGTTATAGTTTCCACTATTAATCTTAGGTATTTTATATGACTTTTCTTCTGATTTAGTTTTAAATTGCTTTTCGGGACATATTATTACATCTACCTTATGCCCTTCTTTTCTAAATATATCTGCTAATACTGGTGCAAGAGATTTGTTGTATTGATACTCGTTAATTACTCCATCAGCAGAAGTGCATGCTCCACTTTTTAAAATACTGTGTCCTACTGTAATACATATTTTCATTATTTATTACCTCCCTTAATATTTAATTCGTCTGTCATTGTATCTAGTAAATTGCCTATTTTCTCCTTTAATTTTTTGGGAACTGGTAATCCACATAAGTACATATTTTTTAATATACTTACACTTTCATACAAAATGAATAGAATAGAGAAAAATTCAGATATTCCAAGATGATTTAATCTCAAGAAATCAATCCAATCTTGTGGCAACATAAATAAAAAGTTAAACTTTGTAAGTATATCAACTACTGCTAGAAAAAATATACATGCTATCATTGCAACTTTTCTTATTCCTCCATTTATTCCAAAACTTGAATTAAACTGATGTGTTTTTATTGCTCTTAAGCAACCTAACAGTGTATCAAATGCTATTGCTAATATTACTAATTTTATAAATATATTTGTTGCTAAAAAAACTATTGTTAAATTCATATTTCCTCCTAATTTTTGTATTAAAAAGGACCTAGAATTATCTAAGTCCTTTAAATGTATTAATTTATTATTTTACCTTTAAATTGTTAACGAAATCTGCAGCTATAATAAAGTATGCTGCATCACATTTTGCTTCTCCCATAATCCCTGGATTAGAAATGTAACAACTTGTTGGGTTTTGTTCTAGCCCCTCTAGCTTTATATTTTCTACCATTATAAATATCTCCCCCATAGTAGGTATAATTAACATTAGAACTAGAATGCAAATTACAATTATTTTCTTCATTTTTTAATCTCCTTTTAATAGAATTTTTTTATTATAGATAAAAATAAAAAATATATAACTAAAAAAGGAAATTATTTTTAATTTATATAAAAAAAACCTATTTTGTTGGTTCTGCTCCTTCTACTACTCCACTTTCTCTAATTATATAATCCTCTACTGCTTTTCTATACTCTGTGTTAGTTACGTCATCTAATTCAAATTCTCGATTTTTTAGAGGGTTTAATCCTCCGTTTAATATCCTCTCTGCTAATATTCTTACTACAACATTATTTATATTCATTATAATAATCCTCCTACTTTTTCATTTTCATTTAATAAAACTTGATTTTCTAATTCTTGTATTCTCTTTTTTTCTTCACTTACATATACTGGTATTTCTTCCAAAATTGGTTGTTTTGTTTCTATATTTATGCCTATAATTCTATTTTTAATATAATCTATACTTCCATATGGAATATCAATATAATCTAATTCAGTTATTTTATTGTGTGGTAACACATCCCCACAGGACTCACCTGTTTCAAAAATTATTTTGCCTGTTTGGTCATATATTACTCTGTTTGGAACATTCATATTTTTTTCTCCTTCTTAAATAAATTTAATAGCATACCATTTATAAATATGTCTTTGAGTTGAGTCAAAGTTATAAGCTGGAATTTGAACACCAGTATTATTAAAATAAACATCCCCTTCGGAATTATTATAGAGCCAACCATTAGCATGAAAATTTTCATCACTGTTTTTTCTAATAAAAGCTGTAACGCTTGAAAAATCAACACCTCTTTGTGTAGCGACACCACGACAAGCAAAAAGGAAAAGTTTATAATTATTTTTATATTCAGTATCATAGTAATCAAAATCAGCAAAGAAAATGTTAGGCTTAAAATCTAAATTACTAATTTTAACCCAAGTACCAGGTTTAAAAGTTCTGTCGGTTAGATATGGATAAGCAATTTTAGCACTATCCGCAAAAGAAGTGACTGTTCCACTAGCAACTTTATATTTAGAGTTTAATTGCGATATAGTATTATTAGCTTGTGTTAACTGATTCATCAAATCCTGTAAACTAGCGTCTCCACTATCAAAAGACTGCTTTATTTTCTCTGATAACTCAACAAGTGTGTTATTCAAACTTGCTTCTATATTCTTTAATGCTAAAGTATTTATAATACTTGTTTTACCATTTCTAAACCCTTCTCCAATCTCTATCAACTTAGTTGATATATCACTTAAACTAGCATCAGATTGAAGTGGCATTATCTCTTTGCTTATACTTAGCACTTTTTCTGCTGTTGCATTTTCTGAATCTGTAGCAACTATTTTTAATGTGTGTATTGCATTGTCTGCAAGTTCATAGTTTATTGTTTTCTCTGTTGTTAAATCTGTTGTTATTATTTCCTTTAATACATCATCTATAAACCACTCTATTTTAGATAAATTATTATCTGTATCTATTGCTGTAAATGTTGCAGAAGTGGAGTTATAAGAAGTTATATTTAATTTTGGTTTAGTATTACCTTTTGTAAATGTAACAGTTTTATCTAAGAATATTCCACCATAACCATTATCGAGTTCAATAGTTATATTATTTACAGAGTTAAATGCCAACTCAGATAAGAGTTCATCTGTAATAATTAATTCATAGTTTCCATCAACAACATTATTTTTTTCAGCTATTTTAACACCATTTATTTTTTCGATTATTTTAAATCTAACACTAGAATCACTATCTGATATTCTATAATTTATACTACACGCATTACCAATCACACCTAAATCGTTACTTATAAAAATAGTAGGGTCGGGTACAAACTGAACAGTTGTTTCTTGAGTAAAATTCCTACTAATATCAACTTCTCTGCCATTTATTATCTGACAAGCCCTAGTTGAATAAGCTACAAATTTTTTAGTTGCAGATATAGAAACTCTTTCATATTGGTCTAAAGTATAATAAGCAACAAAGTCAGTATAATAAGGACTTCCGTCGTTATAAGTAAGACGTGAAGCATGAATATCTGTCATACGATAATAACCACGTCTTCTTTTGACAGTTCTTTCTAAAACAGTTGTAGACATACTAATTTCACCTTCCTTTCTACATTGGTATCAAATTATTATTTACTGTTGATATAATACTACTTCTATTACCTTTTACTTCTTGCATCACTTCTTTTAATGCTCCCTCTACATTACCACTTGAAAATAAGTTATCTGTATCTTTTATACTTGTTTTCTCTGCTGTTGTTTCTATGCTGTCTACACTGCTTTTTACCTCATTTAATGCACTAACTATATTTGTTTTATCTGTTGTAGTAAGTTGTGTTGTATCCCCTATTTTAGTGTTTAACTCTGTTTTAGTAGTTTCTATGTTGCTTGTTAATTCTGTTTTAGTTGTATCAATTTTAGCGTCTAAATCTTGTATATCTCTTAATGTTGCTAGCACAACAGTTGGGTCTATTTTTAAATTTATACTTGCTGTATTAGACACAGCTAATATAATTTTAATTAATATTTCTTTTACTGTTCCCGAATCTGGAGCAGGTTTATAAGTTTCGGGATAGCTAGATACTGCGAGAAGTTGGTCTTTAGAGTCGAATACTCCAATCTCCCTAATTGTAAAGCTTCCAGTATCTCCAGTTATAGTTTTTTGGATAACTACCCAATTAGGATTTTTTTCGTCTGCTTGAACATGCTCTAATGTGCTTTCCCACACTACATTTTTGAGTTCTGTTTGAGTTTCTGTTGGAATATATGCACTTCCACCACCATCCCCAACTTTTATTTTTGCAAAATCCACTCTAGTTCCAAGTGCTGTAGCGTTTGCTATAGCCGCCTTGCCTATTTCTGTAAGTAATGTATAATATTGTGCTTGTGCCAATTATATCACCTCCTGTGGGTATAATGTTACCCTTTCAGCACTTTTATTGTTTCCACTAGCTAGTATTATTTCTCCAAAACATTCTATATTTTTAGGTGTATAAGGGTATATAGTAACTGTTTCTCCTGTACTGCTCATTGCTCCTGCATAAAGTCCATTTTCATTAAATAAAATCATTTCAAATTTATGTTCAAGGTGTGCAGGTTTTATTTCTTCTATTTTCTTATCTAACTCTAAAATAGTGTTATAACTACAATCATTTGTTATAAAACTAAGTGTAAAACTAAATAGATTACTAAATACTTCTACATCAACATTGGTCTTTGTGTAAGCTTCCGAGATAGCTTTTATAACCTCTATTGTTGTTGTACCCTTACCTCTCATCTTTGCTTTTATATTGCTTCTTCTAGTATCGAAGTCTAACTTATAATTTACTTTTATGCTTAAAAGGTTCTCCCAATCATCAAGTCCCCAAGTTGCTGTATCTATAAAAAACTGTTCTAATAAATCATCTTTTTCATCAATTAGCGTTAAAAGTTCATTTTCAAGTGCTTCTTGGATTTGTATGTCAATTTCATTGTTTGCAAAACTTGGCAGGTAATCAATTAACTTCAATTTAACTCACCTCGATATCAAATATAGCACTTGAAACAGCAGGAGCTTTTTCTTCATCAACTATTATGTTTTTAACATCATCATTTACAAGGAGATTTTTTATATCATGAACACCTTCTATGCTTGCTAACAAACTCATTATTTTTATATAAATAATCTCTCTTGAATTTTCTATTAAATAAGAATTTATAATATCTAAAAACACAACTTTTATAGATTCAATATCATATCCATTTTCAAGTGTTAAAGTTGCACTAATATTAATATCAAAAGTACTTGGTGTAACAATTGTAATAGTAGGTCCAATAGGTTTTTCTTCTTCTATATGTTCAATACATCTTTGCAATACTTCATTATCAACTGATTGATTATTTTGACCATAAATTAGAATCTTAATTGTACCTGGTCCATCCCAACGAGGAATTACTTTTGCGTTATAAACACCTTCAACCTCTAAAGCCCAAGACTGGTAATGTGCTTTATTTCCACTTGTCGCTTGATTTTTTTGTATTTTATAGAACCTTTCTTTTAATTCTTCATCAGTTTCTATTTCTGTTCCACCTTTTAGGTCAAGTTCATTATAAATTTTAGTTACTCCATTTATTTCTTCTATAAGTTTAAATTCTGTGTTAGCTGATAAATTATACTTAATGCCAACCTCTAAAGCCTGTATAAGGCTTACATTTAACTTACTATCTTCATCTATTGTAACATCTTTAATAACTACAAATAGTAAATCACTATGAGATACTATTGTTCCATTTGGTATTTTAGTTCCTATTTTGCCCTCAAATATTACCTCACCTATTGCTTCTGTGCCTAACTTTCTATATACACCAAATTCATTGACTCTTCTATCAAGAAAATCGTCAAAGTTATCTTGAATAAAAACTCTCTTATGTATATAAGAAAGTTCTATATATAATTGTGCAAGTTCTGAATTTATTGGAGAAACTATATTATAAAGAGAAGATCCTTGGTTTTTATAAAGAGGGAGATTTATGTTATTTAAAGTTCTATTATTTAAGGTACTAAATGATTGGCCACTATACAAAAGTAATCTCCTCCTCTCCATAAATTGTTTTTACATTTAAACTTATAGATAAATTATCATCTTTAAATTCTGCATTTGTTACATTGACTTCTAATATATATGGATTAGTTAATAGAGCTTCTTGTATATACCTTTTTGCCTCACTTTCAGTAAGACCTTTAGTATACTTTTGCCCTATTAGATTTTTTATATCTGTTCCATAATCCCAATCATATATTAAATAAACATACTTATCTGTTTTTATTGTTTTGTAAATCCATACTTTAATTGCTTCATTTCTTTCAACTATTTTAAAGTCTCCATTTTCAATTACCTTTTCATCTTTATCAAAATCCCAAGCAAATTCTTTAAAAATAGGTAATTCTTCATTGTCTGGAGAAATATAATCTTCTGGAACACCCATGAAAGGGAATATAGTATTATTCATCTAGACTCACCAATTTACTTACAACAGCAAATTTTTCACCTATTTTAAACATTATTACTGTGTTTCCAGATTCAAAAGTATCTATAAAGGGATTTTTTATTTCATGTTTATGTTCTTGACTTGTTTCTGTATCAAATAACTCTATCTGTCTATCAAGCATCCAACTATCTACCAAGATATCTTCTTTTTCTAATATGATGTTATTTATCTCTATTTTTAAATCTGGTAATTTACTTTTAATTTTTCCAATAAAAAAAGAAGGTTCATTATGAAATTTACCTTCTTGTCTCATTATTCCTATAAATTCATTGATTGGATCTGCCACGATATCACCTCTTTTACAAAACTCTTCTAGCTGTATTAAAATCTTTTCTATTACTTAATTTACTTATTTTGACTACATCTCCTGTTTGTGGCGCATGTAAAAATTCTCCATTACCTACATATAGTCCAACATGGCTGACTGGATTATGGAAAAATACCAAATCTCCTGCCTGTAAATTATTTTTCTCTACTTTCTTACCTACCTTAGATTGCTGACTTGAGGTTCTTGGTAAATTAACATTAACCTTCTTAAAGCAATATACCATTAGTCCAGAACAATCAAAGCTACTTGGTCCATTCCCACCCCATTTGTATGGCTTTCCAAGATGTTTTCTTGCTTCTGAAATTACTGTTTTTGCTTTTTCTGTCACGTTTCCAGAATAACCACCAATTATAATCTTCCCTTTTCTTCTTCCAAAGTTATTGGCTTCTTCAACATTTCCAAATAAAATATCTATATGATATGTTCCATCCTTTTCTATAATTATTGCAGGCCCATTATCATTTACCTTATACGTTCCATCTCGACTTGAAACACCTGTAACCAATTGTATTTCATCTCCATATCTCATAAGAGGATGTTTGTTTAAGAAATCTTTTGTATAGTAAGATTTTTCATATGTTCCAACCATAGGAGCAGCACATGTTTTTTTAGAAGGATCTAGTTTTTTACCTCTACAATCTTTATCTCCACCCTCAGATTTTCTAGGACAATAAGCAGTAAATTCAGCAGAGTATTCTGTTCCTCCAGTATACTCTGAACCATCTTCTTTTTGTTCATCTTGACCAGCAGATTTTTCATCCATTATATTCTCAAAATTAAGCTCTAGTTCAATTTGATAATCTCCATTTTGCCATGTATGCTTATCTGTATCTATATAAAAAAGACCTATTAATTTTGTATATGAGTCTTTTACTTTTACACCTCTACCAGTTACACAAGTTATATCACCATATCCTTTTAAAGAGCAAGTTTTTTCGATTCCTTTAAACTCTCCATCTATGTCTATAGTACTGTTTTCTTGTTGTTGTATTACCTTTTGCATAATTACCCCAACGTCTTTAAATATAGAGTCATTTATTTTCTCACTAATTTTATTACCATACTGATCAACAACTAGTACTTTATTTTTTACATTCTCCATGCTTTCAGAAAAATTTGTATTGATAAGATTAAAGCCTTCTTCAAATGTTATATTTAAAGTAACTACACCCTTCTCAATAACATTAAATTTATCAAGATTAGACTCTATCATATACTTTTTTTTAGTTGTCTTGCTTGCTTCTGTATAAACGCTCATTATAGTATCATAGCCAGTTACACCAATAAACATTTTTGTATATTTAACGTTAGTTTTAGGTAAATTACCTAGTGGGAATTTATTGTCTACAAAAACCTGCTTTGCAATATCTTCAACTAATTTATCTTTAAAATTGTATGACACTTCGCTTTGTAAAAGTAAAAAGCCCATATCTTTAGCTGTAAAATCTATATTATTATTGCTAGAGTCTTTAGATCTATCTATTATCATTCCTCTAAAAAGTTCTTTATCATCAACATAGAAACAAACTGTACTTGCTACTGGAATATCTATCTGCCTAAAATTAATATCACTTGCAGATTGAATTATAGAAAATTCTAAAGTTCTTGATGGTGATCTATAATCACCAGACCAAGTACACTTATCCACTAAATCAGTTACATTATATATATTTCCGTTTTTTATATGAACTTGTATTTTGATTTTATTAATTATAAATCACCACCATTTTAAGGAATTATTAATATCCAACCATTTTTTATTACAGATGGATCTTTAATCTTATCTTCATTTGCTTTATAAATCTTCTCCCACAAATCTCCATTGCCATAATATTTTTTTGCTATCTTAAAAAGGGTATCTCCTTCAACAACCTTATGTGTTTTTTGCTTAGTATCAAATCCTTTTGTTAGTGGAACATCCTTTTCAGAAGATAATTTTTCATCATTATTAATGTTTACTTTGGATATTTGTATCCTTCTATATTCTTTTAGACTTAAGGTAAAATAAACATCTCTTGAATAATCTTGTTCTCTATAATTAAAATCTGCAATTATACATTCAAAGTTTATATTAGTTTCTGTAATGATAAATCTTAATATATATCCTTCTTTCATCCAACTTTCTATTAAATTTACACAATCATATGGTTTTGGAAATCCATTATAATTACAGAAACTATATTCTTGATTAGGGAAAAAAGAGGATAGTTCTATAGTTTTAAGCCCTAACCCTCCAAATACTGCAATATCTCCAACACTTAAAATATTAGATGTATTTATTGTTGCACTTCCATTTATCTCAAAAGAGGGTGGAATAACAGGAAACCTAAATGTATTATTTGCTTGTCTTAACCATATTTCCATTAAACTCCTCCTAAAATAAAAGACACTTATTTCAATAAGTGTCTTTTAAGATAATTACTATAAATCAAATACTGTATATTTTCCTACATTTTCATAAGCAATTTCAATTGTTTTTGGCTTTGTATCTTTTGTAAGTTCAAATGCTATCTCACCTTTTAATGTATCTCCTGGATGTATTGTGTCAAATAGTAATTCTCCATTTAATTCTTGATTATTTATTGCATTTCCAACTGTATTATCATCCGTTTTTAGTATGTAGTTTTGAAGGAAATCACTTTCAAGATCTGTATCTCCTGTATTGGTGATTTCAATCTCAACTGCATATACATTACTATCTGATTCTAGTTTTCTAACATTTTTAACAGATACCTTTGCTCCGTCCAAATCAACAACTTCGCCTATTTTATGATTTTTAATTTCCTCTGTATTTTGCTTAGGTTTACTATCTCCATTTTTTGAATCATTTGTGCTGCATCCAACTAAACTTAAAGATAATACAATTAATATTGCTAATGCTGGTATTTTTTTATTCATAACATAACCCCCTGTAAATTATATACTACAATTATAGCACGATAATTTACAAAACGCCTCCAACTTTTGCAAGAGATATTTTTTTGTTTATTTTTCTTACAATTTTATCTATGTCAGCCTCTTCTCTTACAATTATTGTATCAGCCAATTTATCAAGAAATAAACTTCCATTTGAACTATTTCTTTTGTATTGATTGGCTTCTTGTTTGGTTAAAAGTTTCTCTCCTTCATGTGCCCTAATTAAATAATCATTTCTAGGAACTCTATTTATACCAAATGCTTTTCTTGGACTTTTGCCAGCAGCATCTGCACCTTTTCCAATTTGTAAACTAGGACCTTTTTTAAATATTTCTATTGTTCCCTTAATTGGATGTTTAAAGAAATCTTTAAGTTTATTCCAAGCTTCTTTTACCCCTTTAACTTTATCTTTAAAAAATGAGTCAGCAAGATCTATTACAGGTTCCAGTACACCACTAACTAGATCAACAAGGCCATTCCAAATTGATTTTATTACACCTACTCCACTATCAAATATTTGTTTAAGTCCATCCATAGTTTGATCAGCATTTCCTGTTATAAGCCCCATAATAACATTAATAATTCCAGATATAAAAGACATAATTCCATTTATGATTCCAGATACTGTTGTTATTATTGCGGTTAATGTATTTAAAACCCATGTAAATGCTAAAATTATTCCGCCAACAACACCAGCTATTGCAATTCCTATAGATGGTAAAAGTTGTTGTCCTATTTGTGATAGGAAAGGCATAAATCCTTGAAACCAAGCTTTAACAGGAGCAAGTGCTTGAGTTAAACTTTGGAAAGAAAGTTTAATTCCATCAGTAGACTTTTTAACACTATCCATTGGTTGGCTTACTTTGTTTACTGTATCTCCAACCTGTTTGGCTGGAGTAAAAAAATCAGTAATCGCTTTTTTAACCTTATCAAAACACTCTTTCAAATTATCTAAATGAGGTTTTAAAGGTTCAAATGCTTTTACTAGATTATCTATATTTGTTTTAATGTTTCCAGCTAATATATCCTTTAATTCGTTAAATTTATCTTTTATTGAAGTTATTGACTCCTTAAATTTATTCTTAAAATTTACTCCAGAATCCTCTAGAACCTTTAGTGCAGGCTTGACATCATTTAATATTTTATTCTGTAACTCTGTAAATTTAGATTTTCCAGATTCAACTCCTTGGCTTATAGAATCTGTCATAGGCTTAATAAAAGTTTTAAAATCACTAAATGAACCTTTTAGATTTGCTACTGTTTGTTTTAATCCACCTGTATTTGGTGTAGATTTTCCAGCTGCATCTGCTGCTTTACTTCCTGGAATATTTACATTTGTTTTGGCGGATATTTTGGCAGTTGCTTCAATTGGATTTTCTAAGAATGTTCTTAAATCTCTCCACTTATCTGTTAGCCATTTAGCTTTATCCTTAAATAAACTGTCAGCTATATCAGCTATAGCTTGTATAGGAGCAGTTACAAAATCTATGAATCCTTTCCAAATTGATTTTATAATTTTAGTTCCACCATCAAATATTTGCTTAACTCCATTCATCATCTTTTTACTATCGCCTGTGACAATGCCTATAATTAAATCAAATATTCCATTTAAAATAGATGCAAGGCCATTTAATACATTAGTTATAGTATCAACTACAGCTTTGAATGCAGTTGCTAGAGTAGATAAAACTACAACTAATTTTGCTATATGAAAACCTATTACACCAATTAAAACAGGTCCTAGTACCTTCATTATTACACTTCCTAAGTTTAAGATAGATGCAAATAGTGGACCAAATGCTGATAACAACTCTTTAAATTTCTCTCCTAATTGTTTAAGTGCAGGCATACAAAAATTTACTATAGGCTTTGCGAATTCTGTAAATGATTTTACTAATGAATTAACTTTATTTCTAAATACTTCAGATTTAGCATAAGCAACAGTAAAGGCTACTGATAATGCTATTACAGCTGCTATAGTCCAACCCATAGGACCCATTACAGCTAAAAATACTGCACTTAATGGTTTCATTCCAATTACAAAGGCTCTAAATGCAACTTTTGTTCTTAATATTATAGGTATAAAGAAAGCGAATAAGCCTGCTGCTTTAGAAATAACAAGACTTACAATCCCTACAGTAGCCAACAACAAGCCAAATGTTGTAACAGCTAACAATATACCTGTTACAGTTGATTGGAAGGCTGGAGGCAAGTTAGAGAAAGCATTAGCCATATTAGATACAACTTGGACTGCACTTCTTATAAAAGGTAATAAATTATTCCCTATAATTATTGCTACTTGAGTAATCTGATTTTTCATCATCTTAAGCTGCGATTCTGTCGTTGAATATCTTTGATTTGCTTCATTTGTTAGTGCTACATTCTCTTTCCAAGCGTCATTTCCAAGTTGAATAGCGTTGTTAAATAGATCACCTGCTCCACTTGCTCTAAGCAATGCATCAGTCATGCCTATTTCAGTTATTCCCATCTTATTTAACATTTTTATAGCACTATTTCCATGTTTTTTTGCATCTCCAAGTCCTTTGACAAATGATATAATTGCTCCAGCAGCATCTTTTTGAAACGACTCTTTAAATTTTGATGCACTCATGCCAGCAACTTTTGCAAAGTTATTTAATTTACTTCCTCCCATTTCGCATGATAATTGCATTTGTTGCATAACCTTAGAAAAAGCAGAACCTCCTGCCTCTGCTTTTATACCAACTGAACTTAATGCACCAGCGAAAGACATTATTTGCGCCTCAGACATCCCAACTTGTTTTCCAGAACCAGCAAGTCTAAGAGCCATTTCAACAATTTCGCTTTCTGTAGTTGCTAGGTTATTTCCAAGTTGAACTATCGTTGCTCCAAGTCTATCAAAGTTTTTTTGTGGCATTTGAACAATGTTTGCAAATCTAGCTAATGCTGTAGCTGCTTCATCAGACGACATGTTTGTTGCATCTCCAAGCATAACCATTGTTTTTGTAAAATTTGTAATATTAGATGCATTTTTGCCGACTTTAATACCTAATTGTCCTGCTGCTTCTCCGACAGCACTAATCTCAACTGCCGTTTGTGGCATATTTTTAGATAAATCCATGATATTTTTCTTAAACGTATTAATATCTGCATCACTTGCATTTACAGTCTTTTTAACTCCTGCAAAAGCACTTTCGAATTCTATTGCAGATTTTGCACTTAAAGCGAGTATCCCACCAGACACAGCAGCTATAGCACTACCTGTTTTTAAAGCGGTAGAACCAACATTTTTTAAATTGTTTTGGACATTATTTAAAGCCTTAGAGGCGTTAGAAGTTGAGTCATGCAGAGATCTTGTATTTGCCGCAACTCTTCTTAAAGTTGCACTAGCTTCATCTCTCATTCTTATAATTGCTTGTAAAACTCTTGTACCATCACTCATGTATTAAAACCACCTTCCAGCGCCAGCCTTCATTTCTTCTTTTCTCTCATCCAATTCTTGATCCATGAAGATACTAGTAATTTCTTTTTCGCCTTTTAACATGCGATAAGAAACGGATGGCATTATACCTTTATACTTAAATAATAAGTACATTAAGTTAACTTCTCCATCCGTTTTAATTAGTTTTTTATATCTTTAGCTCTTTCTTTTTGTCTTTTTTTATCGCCCTTAGTATCTATGCCATTTACTTTATTAACTTCCTCATATAATTTATCTATTTCCCCACTAAGTAGTAGCTTTTTAACCAATTCTTTAGGTGTAATTGCGCTAAATTTTTTAACTAATTCCATATTACTAAATATTGGGCATGATTCTAATATTGTATTTACTTTAAGTTCATATATGTTAATGTTTTCTACATCTCCGCTATTAACATCCATCGAGTTCATTCTTATTTCGTCAAAACGTTCTGGATCAATAGCCTTACACTCTATCTCTAAAGTATCATCTAGTTTTTTACAATATAATTCAAATGTGCTAGATGGCATTTTTAATTTACCTGCATCCATATTTAATAATTTTTCTACTGTGTTCATATAATAAAAATCCTCCTATTTTTCTTTTATTTTATCTAAGTATTCAAATCCTTCAAATGTGAATGGTACTTCTATTTCTCCAACTTTCGCAGCTTCCCAATCAGCCAAAGTTAAGTCGTCAAACATACATCCATAAAGTGCAATTCTCTCAGAACCATATGAATCTGGGTCTTGCAATTTACTTATTATAGTTACTTTAAATTCTTTACCTTCATTTAACATTTTTTCGACATACTCGCCAAATAAGGTACTTATCTTATAAAGAGTTATAGATCCTTTTCCAGTTGCACCAATCATTTTATATGTGGTCATTATTTGACCACATAATTTTATTTCTTCTTTATCTATATCAACCTTGGCTTCCATCCCTTTTGTTGATGTAAGTTGCTTATTATCTAGCCAACACTCTCCAAAAGTACCAGATATTATTCTTTTTGCATCTATTTTAGCTTTCAAATTTTAACCTCCAAACTACATAGAGATGTCTAAGTATACATCTTCCATTGCATCTATTAATTTAATTCTTGCTTTTAAAAATACAAGAGTGTCAGTATTGTATTCTTTTATCTGTTGTTCTTCCATATTAGATATATCTATATTTTGTTTTTTTAGCCATGCTCTTTGAGCATCTAAATTAATTTCTACAGTTGAACCTTCATCAATTAAACCATCTTTTTCTAATTCTTGAAGATATAATTGTATTGCAACAATAAGTAAACACTTATTATCATAAGTGTTTTGAGTTTTTCCTATATAATTTTTTACAATTATTTTTTTAATATCGTTATGAATTTGATCTAGTGTATCAACCAACTTAATCTTTTTGAATATATCACCTTTTGAATCAGTAATTGTTGTAAAGGATGTAACTCCTCTAGCGATTACTATAGCTCCACTTTCTTTTATTAAAATTAGCTCTCCATTATTTATCCTTGTATTTGCTTCAGCTCTTGTTAGCTTAGGTATATTAGTAACTTCTGGTATTTCTGCATATGTTACAGATTGAGTTGATGGAGTTCCTGCAATAAAACCTGCTATTCTTGGCAGAAATTCATTTGAAGTGTATTTTTTACCTTCAACTTCAATATCAGTTGCTGTAAAGTTTATTATACCTTCATAATCCGCTGAATTACTTGCAGTAATAGCTTTAACCTTTATTTTATTATCTTCTCTCATTTTCTTAATCCACGTTTTGATTTTAGGCAAATCTTGTTCTGTCTCATCTGGCATACAAAGATAATTAAACTCACAAGTTTCAAGAAAATCTAGTGCATCATCTATTGATTCATCTGTATCTAATGTATAAACTAATACTTTATTTGGAGGATATACATTTCCCTTCATAGCCATTTTTATATAATCTAAATTAGTGGGAGAATAATTTTCTGGAATATCCTCTATTTCTTTTATCTCAACTAACCCTATATTTTTTGTATCTTTTAAAATAAGCGCTACAATACCACCAGAGCGTTTAACAAAAGTTTTTCCTGCTTGGATAAAAGAAATATTAATTTCTGGTAAACCCATTTAATCACTTCCTATCTCTAAATCTACACTTTCCATAATTTCAAATGTTTCATTTTCAAAATAGACTTCTTCAAAATAGACTTCTTCAAAATAAGATACAGTCATTAGAAAAGTTAGTTTATATCCTACAGGATCTTTTGCGATTGATGGAGATATATTCTCAATGATTAAACTTCTATCTTTAACTCTAATGTTTCTGTTAAATATTTTTTCTAATCTACTTTGTATGTCGTATAGATTTAATTTATTTTTTCTAGCCTTTTGGTAATATTCAATATCTATGAATATCTTTTTAGTATCTAAAACTTTATTTGCAATATTATTAGAAACAGGTAAAAGTTGCACAAAAAAACAAGCCTCCTCAAAGCCTTGTATATTATCCTCATTAATAAAAATATCTATATATCTAAACTCATTTTCGATTCTTTTATTAACTGCTATTATAATGTCTCTGTTTGTAAGCAACTAATCACCTACCAATCAAATAAATTTGCTTTTGCACTTGTCATATTTTCTTTTGTTCTTTCAATTCCCTTTTCAACCATAAAAGAACCAGGGACAATGCCACCATTTTTAGTTGAATGGCCATTATTTACTAAAGTAGCATAATCAACTTCATTTTTAACAATATAAGTATCATATTCTGGTTGCTTTTCTTCCCATCCCTTTTTTAACTTTTCAGTTTTTACAGGAGTTTCATCTCTTATATTTTCTGCTAGTTCTTGCCCAGTTTCTTTTGTAAACTTCTTGATTTTTCTATTAAAGTTTGATGCATTTAGACCTAAATCT